>NZ_JAUIYO010000019.1:0-47551 GCF_044891285.1 Bacillus lumedeiriae | reverse complement strand
GCTGTGCTTTTCATATGCAAAACTTCTATTCAGAATAAATGATAAATTTAAAATACTTTATTCTGTAACAAGATTAGAAAGCCAATTAATAGCGTACCAAAAATAATATCAAGCAAGGTCTATTCCCCCTATACTCTATTTAAGGTACTTATTTATTTTAATTGATTTACACAGAATAAAAAAACACGCCTGTATGACGTGTTGAAAACATTTCTTTTATGAGCGAACTACATTTTAAAACGATGACCAATCTAGTACTCTTCCATCTTTAGAACTCACAAAATAACTGCTAGCAGCAAAACCTTCAGTTAGAGCATATACATCGAAGCAATAATATGTCACGCCATTTACGGTTCGATCCATCTCCGGCAGATCCCTTACTCCAGCGATGCGTGTATTAATCTTGTTAGTTTTTATCAAAATTTGTTTCGCTTGATTTCTGCTGATTTTCCCGCTTGATCGATCTTTCAATTGACTTGAAGCTACATATCCGGCTTTCCCATTATACTTAATTTTCGACCATCCGCCTGGCTCCGTGTTATAAACAAATACAACAGTCCCATTTTTAAGAGAACCTGCTACTTTTGCTTTTGGGCTCGGTTTTTCACGTACGCTGATTAACTTTGTACCTGCATTAACAGTATAATGTTTATTTACAGGACTTGCTTCTGCCCGCTGCAAAGGCAGCAGTGTAATCATTAAAACTAAAGATACAATCAATCCAATAACCTTATTCATCATTTTCCTCCTATGTATTTTCTTGACATCAGGAAAATAGTACCACAACTTTAGGTTCATAAACAAGATTTTTTGAAGGAACTTGGCCTGTTGTGATGATCTGTATGATGCCAATATGATGGCTGAGGAATTTCAAGTCGTTCGCATTACATGATGTTTCTGTGGTATTTACTTTTGTAATATTTTATACTATAAAAAAATACGACAAAGAATCGAGCTGAGTATAAATGATCTATAATTCATTATTCGAAAATGATGTACCTGCAATCCTTCTTCCTTAACGGTTGAATGATTGATTCTCCGTTAAGAGCATGGAATGTCTATGAATACGGAGGATAAAAAGTGAAAAATAAATTATTAGGTTCTTTATTTCTCTCTCTCGCTGCTAGTATTTGGGGCGGGATGTATGTCGTTGTAAAAGTAGTTGTAGATGTTGTCCCCCCTCTTGAATTAGTGTGGCTGCGTTATGTGATCGCCGTGATCGCATTGGCCATCATCGCTTTATTCACTAAGCAGAAATGGAAAATCGCAAAAAAAGATTGGCTTATTATCTTTTTAGTTGGATTAATCGGCAACACGATATCCATTGTGACGCAGGAAATTGGCACGATGTTATCGACTGCTCAAATGGGGGCCATTATTACTTCGACCACACCGGCATTTATGGTGCTTTTTGCCCGTTGGATTTTAAAAGAAAAAATGACCTATAAAAAGAGTATTTCCATGATCCTTGCTACGATCGGTGTAGCGATTATTGTAGGTAATGGACACGTTGATATGACGCAGCAATTAGGTGGATTCTCATTGTTGATTGCCGCGTTAACATGGGCTCTCATGTCTGTCTTAGTTAAAAAAATCCCGAGTCACTATTCGCAAATTGTTGTGACGACCTACACTGCATGTATTGCAGTCATTCTTTTAATGCCATTCGTCGTAACACGTCTAGGAGAAGTAGATGTTGCTGCTATATTTGAACCAAGCATAGCGGGAGGTTTGATTTATTTAGGTATCATTTCTACAGCTTGTGGTTTTCTGCTTTGGAATAAAGGCTTACAACTATTAAACGCTTCGAGCGGCGGGCTGTTCTTCTTCTTCCAGCCAATTGTAGGTACGTTTCTAGGCTGGCTGTTATTAGGAGAGCAAATAGGACTGGCATTTTGGTTTGGAACGATCTTAATTTTCACTGGTGTCTTATTGGTAATTAAAGAAGAATAAGCATAAATGGTTTCATTTTGTTGACTATACGATTATATTCAAAACCCCCAATTTCTCTATTTAATGCTGAGAATTGGGGGTTTTTGGATTCAGAAAAGCACCCGTTACTTTAAGTGCCCTTTCCATAAAATGAATCAGCCATTTTATATTTTTTGTATGCTAAAGGTGTCATGTTCATTGACTTTCGAAACCGTTCAATGAAATAGCTCGTGCTATTAAAACCTACTTGATAGGCAACATCTGTAACATTGGATTCTGATTGTTGAAGTAAAATTAAGCTTTTTTGAATTCGATAATCGGTGACGTAATTCAATGGTGTTTTCTTTAAAATTCTTTTGAAATATCTACAACATTCGGAACGGCTCAATTGACCAGCACGTGCAATATCATCTAAAAAGATTTTTTCAGCATAATGTGTGTGTATCCAATTTAACATTTGCTTCATTCGATGATTCTTTAATGTTTCCATCTGTTCATACTCTAATTGAAAACCATTTATAATTAAGTTTCTCCAAATTAACGCTAACTGAATAGTGATATCAATTTCATAGTATGACGGCTTTAGTTGTATCAATTGATTGACTTTTACAATAGCATCTAAAATGTTTTTCTTCCAAATTTCTTTTGCATCCAAGTGTACGTATGGTAAATTAGTCGCTTGAATATAGGGATTTATATAAGTTGTATAAAGTTCTTGTGACAAAATGAAACTTGGAGAAACATTTAAACAAATATAGGCACAACCCGAATCATTCTTATCTTTTGCCATGTGTAAGCAGCCACTATTTATAAATAGCCCCTCGCCTTCTTGAACAGTAATATGTTCTTCATTTATTTGAAAAATTGATTCTCCTTTTACAACGAGAACATATTGAAATTCATCATGCCAATGAAGTGGTGTATATCCATTTATATTTTGGCTAATTATTGTTTCGTAACATGCAATTGGCAACACAACTGTACGATGTTCAGTCAATTCTTTTAAACTTTGGTCAACTATAAAATCTTTTATTTGCATACTACCACCTCAATATCGTTGTATTTTTTCATTCGATTTAAGTATTATTTTGGGAATCTTCTCCTTATCATATAAAGTATTATAACGATATTTTTATATTTAAAGGTGGAGAATCAATCATGAATAGAAGAAAGGGCATACTCCTTGTTATAACAGGAGCATTGTTTTGGGGAGTGGGTGGCACAGTATCAAAAAAGCTGTTTCAATATGGAATTGATGTAGATTGGTTTGTGACGACTCGATTACTCATAGCTGGTTTTTTGCTCTTGACAGTTCAATTTTTTGGAAAAGAACGTACACAGATACTTGGTGTTTGGAAAACTAGAAGGATCGCCATTCAATTAATTATTTTCGGGTTACTCGGTATGCTTGCCGTTCAATACACATATATGGCTTCTATTAAACATGGAAACGCAGCCGTTGCAACGTTATTACAATATTTAGCACCCGTAATGATTATCGTATACTTAATCTTCCGCAAACAAACTGTGCTTACACGAAAAGATTTGTTGACTGTTTCGCTGGCTTTAGCTGGGTGCTTTTTCTTATTAACAAACGGCTCAATCTCTCAATTATCTGTACCAACACCCGCAATCGTTTGGGGTGTTTTATCTGGAATAGCTTTAGCATTTTATACTTTATATGCCCTTCCTTTACTGAAACAATACGATTCGCTTGTCATTGTTGGCTGGCCATGATTATCGGCGGCTTGGCATTAAGTTTTATTCATCCACCTTGGCAAATAGACGCTAAAAGTTTAACTCTAGAAACGTATTTATACTTAGTCGCCGCTATTATTTTTGGTACTATGCTTGCATTTTGGTTTTATATAGAAAGTTTACAAAGTCTTTCACCTAAAGAGACGAGCTTTCTAGGCAGTATTGAACCACTAGCAGCAGTTTTAACAACGGTTTTTTGGTTAAAAGAACCTTTTGGTTTTTTCCAATGGGTTGGTACAGCTTGTATTATTAGTATGATTTTATTATTGGCATTGGTTAAAGACTCTTCTTCAAAGACTAACAAAGTTTCTAAAAATGAAAAGCCTGTCAGAATTAGCTAGTTTTGTATATCTAATCTTGTTTATGATTTTCATTTCAAAAATAATTAGTAAGAAAAAATGACTTATCTTCCGATTAAAAGGGCCCTTAAGCATCACAACCTTACATTTAAAAAGAGTATTTAATACAGCAAGTTTAATTGAATAAGAAAATATGATGTAATATAGGCATGATCGAAGTGAATAAGAACAGGAGCTGTTAAATGTTGAACCTAACAATCAGGCAGGAGAAAACAGAGATTATGCATTAACCGAAAAAGTTGTAGAGCGCGCATTTGCTCATGCAGAACATAGTGATGGAAAAGAACATCAGTTGGTTTCTCGAATTAGAAAATCCAACTCATTCATTCCAAAGTTATCTTTAGTGGCACTTGATAAAGATCATAACAAAATCCTCGGGCATATTCTGTTATCTAGCATAAAAATTAATAATGACAAGCAAATCGCAGAATCACTTGCTCTTGCACCTGTTTCTGTCTTACCAGAGTATCAGAATAAAGGAATAGGAAGACGGTTAATTCTCGAAGCATTGAAAGAAGCCAAAAACCTTGGATACCATTCTGTCGTTGTCTTGGGGCATCCAGAATATTATCCAAAGTTCGGCTTCAAAAAAGCTTCCATATGGGGAATCCACGCACCTTTCGAAGTACCAGATGAAGCATTTATGGTGTTGGAATTGAAAGAAAGCACTCTTGCTCATGTTTCAGGAGTTGTTGAATATCCAAGTGTGTTTTTCGAATAAATCCCTTCTTCGTTTGCAATAGATTTCATATTTATTATTAGCACCGTTTCTTAATGGAGACGGTGTTGCACGCGCTTGATTGACCATTTATCGCCTCACAGCAATCTAACGTAAATGACGTTTATAATTCTTAAAAGCTTTATGCGGAGGAAGACCTGTCACATCATCAGGTACATAACATTCTCTATCATGATACGGCATGTCTAACGCTTCCCAGTCAAAGTCATCTTCAACACATTTAATAAATAAATCATATCCCTCGCCGTCAGAAGGAGATAAACCTACTCTTGTTTCTCCATGCTTTAAAGCAGTATCAATGGCCTCCCTCAGTTCGATTAAAGCTATTCGGTTAGCTATAAGATAGGCGTGATCATGCCACATCTGCTGCCCAAATATATGACACAAAGGTGTAGGTTCATCCTCTTCATAAAAACTGTTGTTATATGCTTCGGTTAACTTATCAAGAATATTCTCGCCGTTACTGGCAACATCTAAATAAGTGTCCATTCCGCTCTCCCAGTACCTTTGCCCGCCGCCCCAAAACTGTGAAATATATTCATCGTATAAGTCATTGTTTTCTACAAATAAATATCTTTCTAACATATCGTCTAAGTCCCCGATAAAGTAATAGCTGTGAATTTGTTTTTCATCTTTTTTATAAATAAAATGATACAGAGTATCCGCTATTTTTTGGCTTTCAAGCGATTCAAAGTTATACCTCTTTGTTTTCTTTGGCTTCAGCACGCCATTTACAAAAGGTGTTTCCGGAATATAAATGGCTGTAAATAACTTTAGTTCCTTCATTTAAGCATCTCCTAGTGAAAAGTGTTTTCGAACCCATTTTTCGATGAACTGAATCATTTTCTTACTGACTAACTGGATCAAGCCGTTATATGCCGTTATTGGTGCTTTTGTTATTTACATCTTTTATATGGTGGGATATATGTATTTTATTTCTCAAGAGACAGGGATGTAACGAGCAGTTTAGTTAAAGAAGAAAGTCTAAAAAACCATTCTAAACAGAATAGCGCTCAGATTGTAGACCAATTCGATAAAAATTGAGATCGTTTGGAAGGTAAGCGGAGGAGTTGATTTCCGTTCCCTTCCTATTTCGGCTTAGTAAATACTTTTCCGTTATTCAACTCACACCAATCTAATTCTCCATACGTTTCCTTCTTTCCATATTGTTCGAAAAAAGCTTCCTTAGTCTCGAATACTTCCATTAAACCATTTTCTAGTAATGTTACCATTTGATAAGTATTTAATTGAAAAACCTTAGAAACAGCTATTAATTCGCCTATATGAATAATCTCGGAAAAATTTTTCATTATTTTCTCTCCTTTTACAGACAAAGATATTTCCTTTTCTTTACACGTTCTTTATAACAAAGATCGATATGTGCCCTCAACCACACATCCTCGTCCTTTAGTTGTTGCAGTGAAACACTTAATGCTATAATTCGAATCCCCATCGTCAAATCCCCATTTCATCTAATTAAAACTTCTTAAAGTATGCACCAAAAATGTTGATATTATAGCTTTTCCGAACGGGAAAACCCACCAAGGGCGACAGCCCATCTTTGGGGATGAGAGAAGTCAATCAACTAACAACGGAATGGCTAAAATAATACAAAAGAAAAAAGTATCCCACTTTAAAATTGTTAAGGTTAACAATTTTAAAGTGGGATACTATGGCTCAAGATGTTTTTTGTGAAGTGAACAACTGTAAATATTGGGACAAAGGAAATAAATGTGGTGCTGATTCTATTTATGTAGTAAGTCATAAAGAAAAACAAACATCCATTAGTGAAGAAACAGATTGTAAAACGTTTGTATCTGAGATTTCATTGCTTTAGGGCAATCATTCCTTTGGCTGATCGTCTAATCATAGTATTGATAATAATTATCGGTTTCATTCATATTTATTTATTTTTTCTAATTTCACAAGAAAAAGAAACCCAAAATTCAATTCATCCAGTTATTTCGAATGGAATGGCTAAAATTATTTCTGTTCCGTCTTCTTGCCAGAAATTCTGAATCAATCTATACTCTCCTTCTTTAAACTTCAATTTGTAAATATAGCCATAGACCATCTGTTCATAACTTTCAGCTGGTCGTATTTCGTTCATCACAGCTGGAGGAACGATATCTTTATTGAATGGTACCTTATACCACGAGTCTTCTCCCTTTACTTCTAACGAAAAATGATAATCAAAATGATAGGTTAACCTACTCGTATTTTTCACTGTCAGTGCCATCTTTTCTTCTGACTCGCTGTAACTTGTTTTATCTAATTGTAGGGTCAATCCTCCATTTGAAGAAGGCAGTTCACCATAAGGAGATTTTTGTTTGAACAGTGGTTCCGCTTTATAAAGCATGATTACTAATTCCCCTCTGGTCAAAGGATCCTGAACACCAAAACGAGTTGGTGATTTCCCTCGTATAATACCTGATGCTACGAGTCGGTTGACGGCATCTTCGTACCTTTCTGTCACATCTGTAAAGGTACTTTTTTCAGTTGTTGGCGGGAGATTATATGCCTTTGACAGAATAAGAGCTATCTCCCCGCGTGTCATCGTTTCATTAGGAGCAAATGATGTTGCTGTTTTACCATTCATGATCTTTGCTTCATAAAGAGCTGATACAGCTGAAATTGCACGTTCTGGAAGATCCATAAATGGTGTTTCCCATGTCGCTTCAATATCCATGTCTATACTTCTTGCAATCATTATAGCTCCGTCCACACGTTTAAGCGGTTGAGCAATACCAAATTGTTTTTCACTTATCCCTCTTGCAATATTATGGCACCAGGAGTATTCCACCGCATCTCTATAAAGATCAGACACATCAGAAAAACCAGGCATGGTAAAGTTAGCAGCACCGGCAGCTGATGGACTTGAGGAAAACATTACTCCTGTGATTACAGCTATAGCAAGAATACGTTTAATTTTTTTCATAAATAGCTTCTCTCCCTCAACCATTTGTGGAAATATTTATACTACTCGATAAATTATAACAGAAGTTTCCAAATATACTAGAGTTTCATAAGCTTAAGTAGCTGCATAAGAGGATTAAGAATAGCGTGGTTAAAACCGCATTTGAATATGTCTTTTAAATACTCTAGTCTTTCTTTTTTAAGAACAGTTGAATTTTCTTTCCAGGTTGAGAAGATTTGACTTTGAATACTAGTTTATTTTTGTTTTAAATTTGAATTTTGCACATAATGATTTTTGCTATTTGTATTTTTCTATAGCTGCACTAAAAACCTCTAGTCTTAGATTAATTTTCAAAATCTGATTCCACAACATCGAACAGATCAGCCCAAACCGATGGTTGTAAGGAACGATAAAGCAAAATTCTAAGTCCATTAGAAACTGATAGCTTAGATCAGGATGATGCTCATTTGGCTGGAACGGGGTGCAAGTTTTACAGGGCAGCTTAGATGATTGCTTGTACAAAAAGAGTGCTCAAATTATTTACGATACTGTAACGACAGAAGATAAACAATTAAAATGGCATGAACAATCTGACCACATCATTACCTTAGATAAAAAGCATGAGAAGGTGTACGACGATGTGAATACATTCTTACATATATTAAATTGGAGTGAATAATAACCTTTGATCTTACTGACGCTATTCCTACAATAAAGAACATAAAGCTTATTTTTTATTTTATAATGTAAAATATAACTATATAAATACAAACATTAAGGGTGAAACTCATGAAAAAATATACCCAAGTTTTCCAGGGAACTGCTTTTTCCAGCAAGTCGCCGGAAGAAGTACAAATTTTAAAAGATCATCTTTTCTGTATTAATGCTGACGGAATGATTGAAAGAGCCGTTGCCCCAGAAGATGCTGACTACGAGGCTTTATTGGATCTTTATCAAGGTGAAGACAACTTTCATCGTTTAGCGGACGGCCAATATTTCTTGCCTGGCTTTGTCGATTTGCATGTTCATGCACCGCAATGGGCTCAAGCAGGAACGGCTTTAGATATTCCGCTGTATGATTGGTTAAATACATATACATTTCCAATTGAGTCCAAGTTTTCCGATTTAGGTTTTGCGAAAAATATTTATCAAGACGTCGTCAGCACCCTGCTCGCAAACGGCACAACAACGGCACTGTATTTTGCTACTGTTCATAAAGAAGCGAGTGTACTGCTAGCCAAACTATGCGCTGAAAAAGGACAGCGCGGCTTGGTTGGAAAAGTGGTGATGGATAATATTGAACAAACGCCAGAATATTATCGGGACGCGGATACACAAACCGCATTAGCGGATACGGAGGAATTTATTTTAGCTGTGAAAGAATTAGCAAAATCAACGAAGCAAGGTGTGTATCCAGTCGTGACGCCCCGCTTTATTCCAAGCTGTACCGATGATGCGTTAAAAGGGTTAGGAAAATTAGCCGAGAAATATGATGCTTACGTCCAATCGCACTGCAGTGAAAGTGATTGGGAGCATGGGTATGTGCAGGACCGCTTTCATAAGAACGATGCGTTCGCTTTACATGATTTTGGTCTGCTGCGTGATAAATCTGTCATGGCGCACTGCAATTTCTTAAATGATGATGATGCCGCTTTATTTGCCGAAACGGGTACTGCTGTGAGCCATTGTCCGATCTCCAATGCTTACTTTGCCAACAGCGTCATCCCCATCGCTCATTTGCATTCAAAAGGCGTCGAAATCGGTTTAGGCTCCGACATTTCCGGCGGATTCTCACCTAGTCTTTTCGATAATGCGAGACAAGCTGTCATCTCATCGAGAATGTTAGAAGATGGTGTGAATACAGCTCTTCCTGCCGACGAACGCGGCGTACCACATTCACGCATCACCATTAATGAAGCATTCTATTTCGCAACGGCTGGCGGCGGTGAAAGTTTAAGCCTGCCGATTGGCCGCTTAACAGAAAACTATGCATGGGATGTACAAATCATCGACACTGCCTTACCATCGGCCAAACTGCCGATTTACGATTCAAACGAAGATTTACACGACGTCTTCCAGAAGATCATGTATCTCGTTCGTCCAGAAAACATTCGTGAAGTGTGGGTCCAAGGCGAAAAAGTTCATTCACGTGTATAACCCTATTCTACCAATGAACTTGTTTCTAAGTCATAGCGGCGCATAGAGCAATGCTTTTGCGCCTGCTGTGCATTAGTAATCACTGCTGTACTTTTCGGCGGGCACAAAACAAACGCTTCTGTATTCGTCTCTTTTTCGATAAAATTAAATGATACCTCTGATGCGGCTGTTCGGCTTTGGACGCTGTGAATGAGACCAGCCATCGCGCTCCACTGTTCTTTAGAATTAGTAAATGTCTCTTCTAATTCAATATTCGGGAATAATGCCGCATCTGCTTCATCGTAACGGGGAATATCCGGCCCTTTCACTTTGTCCAAGCTTTGATACGAAACGTAACTGACATGCACGCTTTTTACGTTTGGGAAAACCTTTCTTACTTCTGGATCGATCTCTTCCTGCAGCTGGTGTGCCCATAAGACTTCCGGGTACATATCGACATATTTATACTCCGCATACCCTTCCCCTGCATGAAACTCCATGGATGGATCCTCTTCCGGATAGAAAATTCCGCCGTATGTGCCGTCTTTAAAACTAAAATAAGATTCTTTCAATTCAAAATCCTTCTCATACTTTTTTTCCAAATGTTTTTCTACTTTATCGGCAATGGCTTTTTCTTTCCAAGGCAAACCGAAAAGTGCACTAAGCACCCATAAGACGACAGCCACAAGAATCATGAAAGACATAAAAATGACTAGCCGTTTTTTATTTTTAGTCATGGCGGCTGTCTCCCTTCACCTGGATCAGGTGCTGCCATTCAGCCAATACCTCCTCTTTGTCGTATGCGCTGAACAGCCGGTAATCATCTGAATCAAGAATGCGGTAGTGGCTGCTGATGATGTTTTGCTGCAGACGAAAACCGTTTTGCTCATTCACTTCCCGCCACCAGACACGGCCGCCGAGCGTTTTATCTTTAGCGCGGCGGATATAGCTGTGCGCCGCCATTTCTGCTAGTTCCACTGGATCACCACCGAGTGCTGACTGAAGAATATTGCTTTCGCGGAACAACGCACAAACAGCCGCCGTTATTGTCCATCCTGCATCCGTACGGTTTTTCTCAATTTGGACAAGCGTTTTTTTGGAAATACCAAGCACCTCGGCCATCTTTTCTTGTGTATAGCCCCGTTCCGTTCGAATCAATTTTAACTTTTCTGAGATGATATCACTCAACTGATCTTTATTCACAACACCAGCTCCTTTTTCCTTTTTTAGTGTAATTTTACACTAAAAAAGGAAAAAACCAACTACCCGTTATCTTCATATGTAACGGTTTGAAAAAATGAGTTTGTTCTTTGCAGGCTGTGTGTTTCAAGGTTTTTTATTTGAATTTTGCACATATTGAATTTTTCATTTATTTAAGATTTTTTCTCTAGCAAACACAATCCAACAAGTTATTTTTTGGAGAACAATAGTGAAATAACAATAAAAAACACGCTATTTTCGTACATTAAATAGCGTGTGAAAAAGAATATAGAGAAGATCATCCGTTTTCTTTTTAATGTCCTGCCACCATTGCAGCATTCATGTCTTTTGCTTCTCTCATCACTAAACATAAATGATCATTAAAATTTGGATTTCTCCATTTAATAACGCGAAAACAGCACACAGCCATCCCTTGTTACGTCATCTCAGAATGAAACTCTCTGGCGCAGCGTCGCGCAAAAAGGGGCTCGGTTCCCCTACGCTGTATAGCTGCAAGTGATGCATAGCCCGGGTACAGGCAGTGTAAAATAATCTGCGCAGGCTCTCATCTCCGTATACTTCCGCTGATGCGTCATAAATAATCACTGCGTCGAATTCGATACCTTTGGCCAAATACGCCGGTATGACGACAACACCTTGCTCGTATTCAATTGATCCGCTCTTCACAAGCTTCATGTCTTCAATGCCGCTCAAGGAATCGTATGCAGCAGCGCTTTCCGCTGCAGATTTGCATATAATCGCTATTGTGCTATACTGCCGTTTCCGTAAGTCTGCAACTTTGGAGGCTATAGAACGATGCAATTCAGCTCGATCCGAAAATTGCGTCAATATAGGTCTCTCGCCATCGCGTTCAAAAGCTGCGATCCGTTCACCATTAGGTACAAGTCCGCGTGTAAACTCGACGATCGGTCTGGTGGATCTGTAACTGCGGGTCAAGTTGATCGCGGCTGTTTCATCCGGACCGTATAATCCAGTAAGCATGTCGAAATCGACTATGTCGCTGGCATGGGCGAATATAGCTTGGTTAAAGTCACCAAGTACAGTCATTCTTGCCGCAGGAAACAAACGTTTCAAAAACTCGAATTGAAACGGAGAATAATCTTGTGCCTCGTCTACAAGTACATGTTTGATCGAGCTATTCGTCTGAAAGCCTTGAATCAGCTCTTTCATTAATAAAAACGGAGTAGCATCTTCGTAAAATAGTTTACCTTCGTTCAACATTTTCACAGTCGATCTGCAAATATTCGGCCACTCCTCGGGGACTTCTCCGTCGATCCACTGTTTGATCCGGATAGGATCAGTAAAAAACTGCTTGTATATTCCCTTAATGTTGATGAAACGAAATGCCTTGATGCGCTTTCGCAACGGCTTTAACTTCTGGCGAACAATCAAACGGGCTAACGCTTCAGGCTCGATTTCATAATCATGAATCGACTCTCCTTTAAAACCCCGTTTTTCCGCTAAGTAGGTATATGCTTTATGGTAATCCTCATTGCTAAGCAGTTCGATTTCCTCCTGTACCCAAGGCCTAGTCCATTCGCGCTTCGCGGCTTCATCTACTTGTTTAATCAGCCAATCCTTTAATTTTTCAAGTCGGTTATGAAAGCGAAGCGAGGTGTCGCTGCTATAAAACTTTTTCGCAATTTGTTTAGCAGTAACTATTGTCTTGCCTCTAAAGTTAATCCCTTTGAATACCATTCCGGATAATTCCAGTGACTCTCTATATGATTTGATCGCCTCAAAAAAACAGATCTCAGCCTTAAATCGGATGCTCGCAATTCTTGTTCTATATAATGGGGTATCCACCGCAGTCAAAACATATTCTAATTGATCATAAGGATTCTCAACTTGAAGCTCACTTTTTAGCCGATGATCCAAGTATTCCTGGAATGTGACCTGCTGCATATTCTCTTCGCCGAGTTCTGGCAGCACATTGGAAACGTAACTATTAAACATCGAATTAGGCGAAAAAAGAATGATTTGATCGGCATTCAATCTATCCCGGTATTTATAGAGTAAATAAGCAATCCGCTGCAAAGCCGCCGATGTCTTACCGCTGCCAGCAGCGCCGTGCACAATAAGCATCCGCCCGCGATCGTGCCGGATGATCCGGTTTTGCTCCTGTTGAATGGTGGCTACGATACTATGCATATGTTTGTCTGTTCCTTTACCAAGCACCTGCTGTAAAATCTCATCACCAATAGTGAGACTCGTGTCGAACATAGATTGGATAACGCCGCCGCGGATAAGGTATTGCCACTTTTTCTCCAGTATGCCATGGATAATCCCCCCAGGTGTAGCATACTTAGCGGGACCAGGCTGATAGTCGTAGTAAACACTGGAAATCGGAGCTCTCCAATCATAAATAAGGAAATTTTCTCCGCTTGTATCTGTGAGCGTCGAGATGCCGATATAAATTCGTTCCGCCGTTGAAGTTTCTTCTTCAATGAAATCGATTCGACCGAAATAGGGCATCCCTTGCATACGCCGGAGCGCGGATAATTTCTTCGATGCTTGTCTGTGGGTGCTTTGACTCACAGACAGAGCTTGAGCTTCTTGTCTCAAGCCGATAATCGTTTCAAGATAATCGTCAAAGGTATCAGTGTTAACCTTTACTTCATCCCAAAAGTGTTTGCGGATATTTACAACTTCCATCCGGCGTCTGGAAGTTTCGCCCTCCAATCTATTGATTTGCTCTGTAATTGTCTTCATTACACTGTTCACTCGTTCTTGCTCCTGGCGAATTTCCATGTCCATATCAAACACTCCTTTAAAAAAATAAAAATAGGGGTTGACTGAAAAGGATTTTATGATGTATAATTAAAATAGGGATAATAAATACAAAAATCCATTAGTGGTGCATCTATATAAATTTACCACAGTTTCTCATTTTTATCAATGTGTTTACCGCTATGATGCTTCATAATTGTTGCACATCTATCTAAAGGAAGAAAAACCCCATTTTACAAAAAACTCTATCTAAATATACGATCATTTAGTGGCAGCATCAGGAGCCGCATACTTATAACATTAAGGAAATTCCAATATTAAAAGCCCAATTTCTTAGTATTAATCTTAAGAAATTGGGCTTTTTTCGTTATTTCATTAAAGCGCTCCGATTGCGGAAATATAATAAGAAAGCTTATCATAGCTCAACATTGAGCCGTTACCCCAAGTCGTCATTACAACCATTTCTAGACTTCATCTCATCTTCTTTTTTTGTTGTTTTGTTCTCTAATGAACTTCCTAGCGTTTTTTATTCCACCCATACCGCTAAACATTTCAGTTATCTTTTCTTTTTCAATCATTTTGGAATTCAAGCTATCATACTTAGCTTCTCTTTTAAGTTTCCAATAGCTTTCTAGCCTTTCAACTAATAAACTTCCATCTTTAATTGCTTTTTGTACTGCGCAGTTTGGCTCATTTTTATGAGTACAGTCGTTAAATCTACAATTAGAAGCAAGTTCATCAATGTCAGTGAAGGATTTCGTTAAATCCGCACTAATAATCCCAAGCTCCCTCATACCCGGAGTGTCTATAACAACACCTGCATTCGGCAACATAATCAACTCACGCGTTGTAGTAGTATGCCTGCCCTTATCATCACTTCTTATCCCATTTGTATCTAATCTATTTTGACCAAGAAGACAATTTATTAAAGTAGATTTTCCAACTCCAGATGATCCTATAAACGCTATTGTATTCCCACTAGAAAGATATCTTTTTAATGATTGATACCCTTCATCAGAAGTACTTGTTGTAACAAGCACCTCTACACCTATTGCAATAGAAGATATTTCATTAAGCCTTACCCCTATTTCCTTACACAAATCTGATTTTGTAAGTACAATAACCGGTATTGCACCACTGTCCCAAGCGATAGAAATGTAACGCTCTAGTCGACGAAGATTAAAATCATTATTCAGTGACATACAAACAAAAACCGTATCAATATTTGTAGCGACAATCTGAATATCCTCCTTAGAACCTGCCGCTTTACGCGCAAAAACACTTTTCCGTGTAAGGATATGGTGAATAATTCCGTTTCCCTGTGAATTATCTGTTCTATCGACCATAACAAAATCTCCAACAGCAGGATATTCAGACATTTCTATTACACTATGGCGAAATTTCCCTGATATCTCAGCTGTAATCTCACCTTTTTCCGTAATCACCTTATATAAATTTTTATATTGCGATGAAACTCGACCAATAAAAAGATCTTTATATATTTTAGACTCCTGTATAAATTTTTCAGTAAGTCCTAGATTTTTCATATGAATATTATTCAACTTCATTTCCTCCTAAAGTTAGATAGTAACCTTTGGGAGGTTTTATGCATAAATTTATTTTGCACATACCTCCCCGTTTGTTACAATCTCGACGTTTTGATTGATATACATAAAACTAACATCTCCTTTACACTGCTTATAAGTCTCACTATATCACAATGTTTAACCATTATTAATTAAAATTCTAGGTAATAGATGCCGCTCTTTTCCGTGCAGCAAGATTTATTTCTACTGCGCCGGAAAACACTTCCTAAGATTAAAAACACCCCCTGTCTACATTCACCATAGGGGGCATAAATTGAATCATCCTATATTATTTCGATGAATCCACATAAGAACGAACCATTTCTGGTGTAACACGTTTACGAGTAGGAATCAGTCTTTGATTAGCAAGAATGTTGATTCGTTCAGTAACTTCGTTAATTTGGTCTGTCGTAAACTCTTTTCCTGCCTTACATAGCTCGATCGCCTGTTGAATATACTCTTCCCGGCGTTGATCCAAAACGGCAAATTTATTATAAAGTTCGTTCTGTTTTTCCGCATGACGCGAGATGGCTTTATGTACACTCATGATTTTTTCACTCCTATTATTTATATGACAATTCCCTTCTATCTTAACAAGTTCATGCAGAAAACTAAAGAAGCAAAATTTCTAATTTTTCGGCTTTGTAAACTCACCTGTTGATTTCCCCTCTAGTCAACAAGGCGGCAACATCAACTATAGTGATAAACATGGCCATGTTTGTAAATAGATACTCAATAGCAAAACAAAAATATCAGGCCTCGCCTTGTATATTCTTCCTTTGAATATACAAGGCGAGGCCTGAGTATTATAAGGCATCTCTTGATTGCAGGTCGATCTGTATTTTCTCCTGCGTATTTCCAGATGCAGCGAAAAATTGAACGATCATACATGCTAATGTAATAATGATGAGACCGATAACAGCAAATGAAAAGCTGCCTGTTACATCATAAAGCCAGCCAAGGATGAGCGGTCCTGCTGCGCTGATGATGTAACCAACTGCTTGAATCATTGCTGACCAGGAAGCGGCTTCTTGTGCGTTCGCTGTTGCATCAATAGGAAGCATCAAGTTAAGTGAAAATAAAGCAGCGGCACCGACTCCAAGGAAAATAGCTGCTGCTTCAGGCTGTGCGGAAAAGTAAATCATTAAGAAGCCTACTAATTCTAAGCAAGAAAAAAACAGCAGCATCAATAGACGTGATGGGTACTTTTTAATGAGCATAGGCAGCAATAGATTGGCTGGAATTTGCACGGCAGCAAAGATGGTCAGTATGCTGCCGGCGTAGGCTTTATTATATCCCATGTCTTGTATAATTGGTGGAAGCCACGCGGTGATCGAAAAAAAGATCATTCCTGAAAATCCGAACGAGAACGTTAATAGCCAAGCTTTTGGGTGGTTCCACGGCAGGGTCGATGATAGCTGTGAAGCAGATTCGTTCTTTGTTCGCTCCACACGCCGCAGCACGAAAAGCCACCAGAGTGGTATCGCCGCTAAAGCTAACACCCCCCAAATAGCAAGCGCTGCCCGCCAAGAGTGCGTACTGCCTTGAATCGGCGCAGCTAAACCAGATGCAAGCGCTGCACCGAGTGTCATCGCAGTTGAATACACACTAATCATCTTTGGCACTTGGCTAGAAAAGTGCTGTTTAATGAAACCAGAAATTAACGGTCCCATCACAGCAATACCAACCCCTGCTACAAAGGCAGTACTAAGCAAAAAGAAAGCAGAATTTGTAAAAAAACGTAAAAATGTCCCTAATCCAATGAGAATCAAGGCTCCAAATAACGTCCGTTCAATACCGAAACGCCCGCCTAATTTGGCGGCCACTGGAGAAAAAATCCCCATACATAGTACAGGAATAACAGTAAGCAGACTGACTGCTGATGCACTGATCCCTAACTGGCTTCGTAATGTTTCTAGTAAGGGAGAAATCGAATTAATTGCCGGACGAATGTTTAAAGACATCATAAATAGAGCGATCACGATCAGGCCTGTCCCAGTTTTTTTCATCTTCTTCACACCTTTTTCTGACGGATTATACATGAAATCTTACATGAAGATGTTTGATTGAACAATTCAATAAAAACAATTATAATCATTGGTAAATCAAATGATTACAGGAGAAAAACATTCATATGGAACTGAGACAATTAGAATATTTCATGACTCTTTGTGAAGAACTGCATTTTACAAAAGCAGCAGAAAAGCTAGGGATTTCCCAGCCTACGCTTAGTTTACAGATTAAAGCCGTCGAACAAGAAATAGGAACTCCTTTGTTTGACCGGATCGGAAAACGAATTGCATTAACAGAGGCGGGTGCGGTTCTTCTCAAGCACTGCAGAGGAATGTTTCAAAATCTCGACAATGCCTTTCAGGAAATTGAGGAGCTTCGTCAGTATCAAGGAGGAAATGTATCAGTCGGTGTACTGCCGGCAGAGTTGGATTACCGCTTAACCCCATTGTTGATTGATTTTTATAAAAAGTTTCCAAAAATCCGATTGAACATCTTCGCTTCTACTGTAGAAATTACGAAACAAGTCCTTGATAATGAAGTAGATCTCGGCATTACTCTTCTCTTTATGCCGGACAGCCGATTAGTCACGCTCCCTCTTTATCGTGAAGAATATGTATTAGTTGTTTCAGAAAATCATGAATTCGCTCATTATGATTCCATCAGCGTGACACAATTAAAAAACATACCCATGGTGATGTATCCAAAACAATTTTTAGGGAGGCGGCTGTTAGAGGATCACTGCCAGAAATACGACTTTCACTTAAATGTCGTCGTCGAAACAACAACGGGTCCTTCCCTATTCCGCTTCGTGAAAGAAAATATCGGGGCCACTCTCCAGCCGCTTCCCTTATCAAAGTCGCTCAATGATCCCGCTTTACGTTTAATTAAAATCACGGATGACCCGCCTTCCCGGGAAATCGGCATTATTTACAGAGCTGATAAGTATCTCGGGTTTGCCGTACAGAAATTTATCGAGGCCATCGAAGAAAATCTAAAAACTTCATCATAAATACATACAAAAAGCGAGCTTGCAAAATAAGCTCGCTTTTTAAATAACTCCATTAAAAATTTGCCCGCCTCCGTTCATTTTAACAATTTTAAGGCGGCTGTCATTTTTAATAAATATGGTTTTATATTGTATTTCATTGTTCTCATCAATCAGAAGCAGAATGCGTTTCCCTTCGTCATCTGTCACCGTTTGAAAAGTATAATTTTGGTGATCGACATGCCCCATAATCTCATCATATTCAGGCAATGACGCCCACTCTCCTTGACGTTCGCTTTCTTTAGGTTGATTTTGTCCCTCTTCTTGCGGTTCATTTTCTTTTTCTTTATCCGTTGTTAACATAGACTGTCCGCTTTTTCCTATCACCTCGTTACTTTTTTCATCTGCTCCATTACTATTACAAGCTGTCAGCATGATCGCCGCTGCAGCTAATGCAACCATCGGTTTATTCATCTTTCTTTTTGTCCCCCTTTTTTACTCAAACTTTTCCTATTGATACTAACAATTCATGTGTTTAAAAAACAAGGGTTAACTACTTTAAACATGTTAGACGGCAGCTAACAAATGGAGAAACTCAAGAAATCGATCAGAGTTAAGAGGGAGAATTTATTAATTCTTCGTTCTTTGTCTCCTTTAATTTGATGGACATATGCCGGGATTTCCAAACACAACAAAAAGAGGTCACACCACTACAAATAGCTGTGACCTCTATCTATTAAAATACTCTAGTCCATATTTATTCTACTTTTACTTTCGGCTGATTCACTGCATAAGGAAGAGGATTTCCTTGGACCCCATCTATAATAGCCTGGCATGCTCTTTCTCTTAGCTGAGTGAGGGATTCTTCTGACATATAAGAAGCGTGTGGAGTAATAAATACTTCCTCCATCATTAGCAGCGGATAATCTGGTGACGGTGGTTCTTCTTCCAGCACATCCAGTCCCGCTCCCGCTATATGCCCTTCTTCAATTAATGTTTTTAAGTCATTCTCATTGATCACACCGCCACGGCACGTGTTAATGACAAATGCCCCTTTAGGCAGCATTTTAAGACGCTCATAATGAAGCAAATGTTTCGTTTCTGGTGTGAGCGGCACGTGCAGACTTAAAATATCAGATTGCTGCAGCAATTCGTCCAACGATACAGGAATAACTCCATATGTATCAAAAACTTCCGCCGGAACGTATTGATCGTGGGCTACGACCCGAACACCGAAAGGCTTTAGCTTTTCAGTAACCATTCGAGCAATGCGCCCGAAGCCAAGCAAGCCTATCGTGTTTTCACTCAAACGACGAATCGGCAATGTATCCATTGGATCCCATTTTCCAGCTCTTACTTTTTGATTATACGAGGATAATCGGCGTGTGACTCCTAATATAAGGGCAATTGTATGATTAGACACTTCCTCTAAGCAATAATCTGGGACATTAGAAACGACAATCCCTCTTTGGGCAGCGGCCTCTAGATCAACGTGATTGTATCCAATCCCTGTCACAGAGATCACTTTGCATGATTGCAGCTGATTGATGATCTCAGCTCCACATGAAAACCCAACTTGCGCCACTACTCCATCCGCATATGGAGCATAGAGCGGAAGATCCCGTTCTAAATTCTCTGATCGCGTAATTTGGACATCAAATCCATGCTGCTTATAAATATTTTTTTCTAATTCATGGTTATTCCATTCATCATCCAAAATCCAAACGAAATGTCTTCCCTCTTTCACTCTTTTTCCCCCAATTTCTCATATATTGAGATCCAAAATTTGATAAATATCTAACATCA
Organism: Bacillus lumedeiriae; assembly: GCF_044891285.1. Classification (NCBI taxonomy): domain Bacteria; kingdom Bacillati; phylum Bacillota; class Bacilli; order Caryophanales; family Bacillaceae; genus Bacillus; species Bacillus lumedeiriae. Next base: position 27,369 of record NZ_JAUIYO010000019.1, on the reverse strand, counting down.
AGAATACACTAAATTTTCAGATAAATAAAGAGGGGATTTTATTAACATTTCACTTATCCTCTCTTTTTCTTTTCATATTTTATACAAGTTTATAAAAAAGTGAACAAAAAGGAGACTCCTCATTCGGAAATCCCCCTTTTTCATTCCGCTTGGTTTGTTCTTACCATTAAAATTTAACTAAAATACATTATTGATAACCGACAATCTTTGCAATCTCATGAATCGCTTGTTCACTCGTGCACTCCTTATTTTTATAAAAGGCGATAAGTGATTGGATGGTGACAATCGCTTTTTCAGCTTCGGTTGAAAAGATTTCTGTGGAAAAGAATGTATCATTTATTTGAAATTGACCATCTTCATCAATATAAAAAGCTCGGTTTTCTTCTGCTTTTTTCTGTTTTCTCTTTATGATTAATTCCTGTATAAAAACATTAATTGCCTGTTCATCTACCCAGTCTCTTCCCTCGTTTTTCATAACAGATATTCTTCCTCGCTTGATTTCCTCTAACAAAGCTTGATAATACTTATGATAATGATTTCCAGAATCAGGGAGTTCCAATCCCCTCATAATCATAAAAACAGCTTGTATAATAGTTATTTTGTTTTTCATGAAAGTCCCTCACTTCTTTTTTATTTCATCTTACGCTTCCCTCCTGTAAATGTGCTTTTCACCCGTATTTTTCCAGCTTCGTATAAAGGAACTCTATTAGGCTTTAGCCCTGCCATATTGCGGCTTTTCGCGTATGGTATAAGGAAGATGGACCTTGTTAATGAAAATAAAGGAGATCGAACGAGATGAATCCATATTATTTTTATCCTAATTTTGTTCCGCAGCCAACTAGTCAGTATACAGGCTACTCTTATATCCAGCCGCAAGATGAACTTGATGCTGACAGACAGCCCCCTGCACTAGAAAGAAGGGTCACTGCACTTGAACAAGAAAATAGACAGCAAATGAGAGAATTAAACCGGCTTAATCAGGAAATTCAGCGGATCAACAATGAAATCAACCGAATGAATAGAGAGATTAATCGACTCAATCAAAATGACGAACGCCATACTCGACGCTTGAACAGATTAAATCAGAGGCTGCGTAACATAGAGAATCAACTGCATATCCCGTTTTCACCATTAGAAGATGGCTTTTAGTAACTGACTTATTGATAATACAAAAAAGCAAGATGAGGGCAGGTGACAGGCCCTCATCTTGCTTTTTCTTACTTGATTATGCGCTTCGCTCCAATGTAGCGGTCTTTCCAATATTTATCGCTCATTTTTATCTTTTTGACCCCTTTGGATGTTGCTCCGATCAATGTACCATTGCCATTATAAACAGCAACAAAAGAAACTTTTCCCTTTGCACCTGTGGCATAAAATACAAGATCTCCAAATTGCAGATCTGTTTGTTTTACTGCCTTTCCTATTTTATATTGGGCAACGCTTGTTCTCGGGATGTTCATATTTGTGGCCGCTTCTTTGTAGACATACTGAGTGAAACCACTCGCATCAAACCCTTCAGGTGATATCCCTCCGTACTTGTACGGGCTCCCAATGAGAATTTCTGCCATTGCAGCAGCTTCTTCCCCGTAATTAATAGTAGCTGATGCTTGTGAAACCGGCCAAAGTGTCAGAAAGAAAGGAAAAGATAAGAGAGTGAATACAGTTACCGCCCGTTTCCAAATAGATAAGCCCCTTTTCAACTTGTCCCCTCCCGAAATGAAAAAATCTATCTGTCGCCTGATACAATGAACTATACGCTTCCTTTATAGTTAATATGTCTAACAGCAGAAAAAAAGCAGATGCCCCGATCTGCTTTTAGATTGTTGATTTGGCAAAGGGTTTCTTTTGTAATTGTTCCATCATTTGATCGGAGAGCGCTTCATAACCGAGGGCGTTTGGATGCACTCCATCATCGGAAAGGTATTGCAAATGATGGGCATTGATGACTTTTGTCGTTTCGAGTACGATCGCATGGTTGAATTGATGCGCAATTTCATATATCTTTACGTTCCATTTCGGAAGCAATTGATCAGCTACAGAATATAATTCATGATCTTGCTTTAACGGATTATACATTTCTAAAAATACGATAGTCGCATCTGGATTCATTGTGTTTATTTTATTGGATATGTCTGTTAAATTCTTTGTAAATGTTGCTTGCATCGACTGAAAGTTGCGGACTACATTTTGATAGTCTCCGTCATCCAGAGTTTGCAAAATATCATTGCCGCCGACATTAATTGTAATTAAATCCGCGTTTTTTATTTGTTCATCAAATTCTCCTGTTTGTACACGCGCATTTAAGTCAGAGCTATTAATCCCTAGTATCCCTTTGTTTTCTAAAATGACCGTTTTATCTGTTTGTTCCCCTAACAGATAGGAAAAATAACTAACGAAGCTTACATTATTTTCTGAACCAAAACCAGCGATGATCGAATCACCAATTGCTAGATGAGTCAATGTATCTTTATCAAGTTTGCCGAAATAATCAACATAAGACAGCGCTGCCTGAGCAGACGCTGGGGCGGCTTCTTCTTTCATTTGCTGAATTTGATAAGTAGGATAATAAAGCCAAAGAGACACAGCAATCGCAGCTACAATGAGAATAGACATAAGATACTTGAACAACAGCTTCATTTTTCGCTCCTTCGCTTTCTTTCAATTTCTTTTGTGTGTACCCCTCATTTATTATAATAAACGATGATGGAATTCAAAGTACTTCCTGTAAATTCCATTACTAAGTGTAGACCAATTTTCCCGTAATCATACCTCCATTTTCAGGCGAAAGAATCCATGATGCCGCTGCAGGAAAGTTGTGTTAAAATAAATCAGACTTATACTACTTTCGAAGGACGGATAACGAAATGAATATTACACATCATACAGTGGAATGGCTGGAAGACCCATTCGGAATGCTCACTGGGGAAAGATTTGAATTTCAACTATACGCAAATGTGGATGAAGACGATGAACTGTATTCAGAGGCAGGATTTTATATCCGTGTTCTTTATTTAGTGGATGGAGACGAGGAAAAGGTCATTCATTACCACCTGCATGACCGGGCCACTGGCAATGTCCTCGATTTTGAATTGGAGGAAGAGGAAGAAAATCTTGTAGCGGTGTATTGCGGGGAACATCTTCCTGCTGAAGAAACGGAAGAAGCAGAATAATATAAAAAGCCCCCGCCTGCAAATGAATATACTTTTGCCCGCGGGGGTTCATTTATTGCTTCCACTAAAGTATCCGTCATAACCACTTCCTTTATTTAAATGTCATTCTTACAATATTCCTGCAGCTGTTCTTCTGTTAAATGCTCAATAAATTGATAAAAGCTAATCGATTCCATTTCATAATTTTTACACGTTTCCATGTACTGTTCATAGGCTTCCCAGTGCATTTCCATCCTTTCTCCTCCTTCTGTTATATAACAATATATTTTTTGTTTTTATAATGTATAACAGATATAAAAATCTGTCAATGCTTTGTTTTTATTTTTACCCGAAACTTTTAAAATTAGAACCACTTATTTGTTTTTCCAACAACAAAAACAGAGGTTAACTCCAAAGTGTGTAAGTCCCTCCACTAGCCACACATGGCTAGTGGAGGGATGGACTTTTGAGTCAACCTCTCGCTTATCTTATTTACAATTCATCAAACCCGTTCGCTTCACTCGTCTTCGTATAGGCTCGGGACTTTTGTTCAAAGAAATCTGTTTTGCCGAGATCCACTTCTTGATAAGCAACGATCCAGCGCATAGGATTTGTCCGGTAACCTGCAAACGGAGCAGAAAAACCAAGCTGTTCCGCACGTTTATTTGCCATAAATTTAATATAGCTTTCCAATTCGTTCATTTGAATGCCGTCTATTTTATGACCAATAATTGATCGGCCCCATTCAATTTCTAATTGGGCTGCCTGGCGAAACGCTTCCTGTCCATACGCGTGCAGCTCTTCTGTATCGTACTCTGGATATTCGTTCAGCACTTCTTTAAAAATCTTTTCAAACAATCCGACATGAAGCTGTTCATCGCGATTAATGTAATTAATCATCGTGCTTGTCGCGATCATCTTTTGATTGCGGGCCAAATTATAGAAAAAGGCAAACCCTGAGTAAAAGAATAGGCCTTCTAGTATAACATCATAAATGATAGACTTCAGAAAATGTTCAACAGTCGGTTCATTCGCAAACGCTTCATACCCTTTTGTGACAAAAGCATTACGTTCCTGAAGAATTGGCTCTGTCCGCCAAAAGTCAAAGACTTCATCCTGTGTTTTCTTATCAGCCACACTTGATAATACATAGCTGTAGGAATGGTTGTGCACGACTTCCTGCTGGGCAAGGATAATCATTAAAGCATGTAAGCTTGAATCGGTTAAATAATCAGCCGCCCTGCCGGCATAGTCGGTTTGAATGCTGTCAAGCAAAGCTAACAGCCCGATGATTTTCAAAAAGGCATTCCTTTCATCAGGTGTCAGCTCACTGAATTGCTGACGGTCTTTTGTCATATTAATTTCAAACGGTGTCCAAAAGTTGGCCAGCATTCTTTTATATTTTGGGTATGCCCAGCTAAAGCGGACATCGTCCCAGTTTAAAATATTTGAGCTGCTTCCATTAATAATCGCCGTTGAACGGTTAGGCGCACTGTGATCAATGATCTTTCTTTTAGCAAGTTTCATCCTATTTTCCCCCTTACGAATGGCAACTTTCGCATTCCTCTATATCCGACGCGGTTGACCGCACGTAATACGTTGTCTTTAATCCTGACTGCCACGCATCGATGTGCAGCTCCAGCAATGCTTTTGCTTTAATATCATTGCGCACATATAAATTAAATGACACCGCTTGGTCAATGTGGCGCTGGCGCTTGGCATTCTGGCGAATGCTCCAATGCTGATCAATGAAATAAACAGACTTATAATACCAAGTCGTTTGAGCTGATAAATCAGGAGCAGTGACTGGTATTTTATAATTCTTCTTCTCTTCCATATACTCTTTACGAAAAATAGGATCAATTCCCGCTGTTGAACCGGCAATGAGTGCCGTAGATGAGTTTGGAGCGACCGCGAGCAAATAGCCGTTTCTCATACCAGACTGTTTTACTTTTTCTTTCAGCTGCTGCCATTTTGAACCTCCGTATCCTCTCTGTTCAAAATACACGCCGTTCTCCCAGTCCGAACCTCGAAAGACTGGATATTCTCCTTTTTCCTCCGCCAGCTCCGCGCTTGCCTGAATCGTTAAAAAGGCAATTTGTTCATATAATTCATCACAATACTGTACCGCTTCTTCCGACTCCCAGCTCAATCCTTTTAAAGCGAGCATATGATGCCATCCAAATGTTCCGAGCCCGATGCCCCGATATTTTTGATTCGTCAGCTGCGCCTGTAAAACAGGGATCGTATTAATATCAATGACGTTATCAAGCATTCTCACTTGAATCGGAATTAATCGCTCAAGTACACCATCCATCACTGTCCGGGCTAATGAAATGGACGATAAATTACACACCACATAATCGCCGGGATCTTTCGTAATGATGATTTTTCCATCTTCCGTTTTTTCTTCTACAACAACGGTTGGACTCATATTTTGGCAAATTTCTGTACATAAATTGCTTGCATAAATCATCCCTTCATGCTTATTCGGATTCGCCCGATTGACCGTATCCCGATAAAACATGTAAGGCGTACCAGTTTCCAGCTGAGAAATCATGATCGCTTTCATAATCTCGATGGCCGGCACGGTTTTTTTGCTAAGTTGCGGATGTGAGGCACATTCCATGTATCTCTTTCTAAACGTTCCTTCTCCTTGCTTTTCATCGAATGAATCTTCAAGAGAATAACCCATGACTTTTCTGACTTCATGCGGGTCGAACAAATGCCAGTCTCCTCGATTGTCTACTGCTTCCATAAATATGTCTGGTATCGATACACCGGTAAATAAATCATGTGTTCGACGGCGTTCATCTCCGTTATTCAATCGAGTTTCCAAGAACGAAAAGATATCCTTATGCCAAATATCCAGGTAGACAGCGATCGCCCCTTGCCGCTGACCGAGCTGGTCAACCGACACGGCTGTATTATTTAGCTGCTTCATCCAAGGAATCACACCCGAGCTTACATTTTTAAACCCTTTAATATCACTTCCCTGGCTGCGGATTTTCCCTAGATAAATGCCAAGGCCCCCACCGTTTTTGCTTAAGTTTGCCGCATCTGTATTCGCATCAAAAATGCCCTGCAGACTGTCGTCGACCGTATCAATGAAACAGCTGGACAGCTGACCGTATGACTTGCCCGCATTAGCAAGCGTTGGAGTAGCTGTTGTCATATATAAATTAGAAAGTGCCCAATACGCTTCTTTGACGTACTGTAAACGCTGATCCCTGCGTTCGTTCATCATTAAAGTCATCGCAATCATAAGCCATCTTTCCTGTGGGAGCTCTGCCGTTTGTTTGTTCAGCGTATGAGCTAAATACCGCTCACTTAACGTAACAATTCCGATGTATGTAAATAATTGATCTTTGTCCGGATCGATCACTTTCCCTAATTCATTGATCTCATCTTCCGTATAAGCAGCGATTAACTGCGAATCATATACTCCATCTTTGATTAACAAATGAATAAGCTCTAGAAAGTTTCCATACGCACTTCCTGCTTCTCCCCGCGTTTTGGCGGCTTGTTTGTAAAGCTGTTTTAAATACAGACGAGCCGCTATAAATGTCCAATTGGGCTCTTCGCTTGTGATCCGCTCGACCGCTGCATGGAGAAGCAGCTGTTGTGTTTGTTCTTCTGTCCACTCTTCTCTCGTATGCAACGTGTCTCTCACTTTTTTCTGATAGTCCGCTAGTCCAATAGTTGGAAATTCCGATTGAATTTCCTCAAGAACCTCTTCCGCAATGCTCTGTACTGTCTCAATCATGTTTATTCCTCCTAAACAAATAAATAGTTTAGAAAGTGATTTTTTCCATAAAAAAACCATCTTTCCAAATGAAAGATGGGATCAGGGCGAAGAAAGGCACTCTTAAATAAAAAATTGAACAGACTGATTCTGAATGTATAAAAAAGAATGTCTGTATGAAAGAGATTTTCGTTTTCCTCGCGCTGCCTTCCCAACTCCCGAAGAAGATCAAACGCTATAAAAAGGCAGGTCTCCTGGCTCGTGCTTCTTCCTTTCGCGTTCCTTCCCGTCGTAAGACAGTGGGTTCAGCCGCGATCGTCTACACTTACAGTTGCGGGGACAGCTTCGGTCTTTCACCGAATTCCCTATTAAGCTGCAACAGCACCTCTTTACTATTTAACACTAAATATTGATTTAAATGAAAAGCAAACACTAAATGTTGTGTCCGGATTAGTATAGCAGTGATTATCCTCTTGCGCAAGCAGAGTTTGGTTTCTTTTTTTGAACTTTCCACATAATGTAATCTACTTATGACTCCTTACAAAATCAGGATACTTCTCCCATTGAACAAATGTATTTTTTACCATAAGCAAAGGGGGTTGTTATTTTTTAAAATACATAAACTAACTCATATTATTTCTCATATCTAGGGGGGGATTATGTTTGATTAGATCTATTTTCTTTGTCTGTACTCTTTTGATTAGTTATTTTTCCACTTCTGTATGGACGCAAGCCCATACAAGCAGCCGTGATAAATTTGAAAAGTCCGGACATGTTGTATGGGAAGTGAATGCACAAACGAAACTTGTTGCAATCACTTTCGATGATGGGCCAGATCCCAGGTATACTCCACAAATCCTTGATATCTTAGCCAAGCATAATGCAAAAGCAACCTTTTTCGTCACTGGAAAAAATGCTGATAAGTTTCCCCATATTTTAAAAAGAACTGTAAAAGAGAATCATGCAGTTGGCAATCACACATATAATCATATTTACGATAAAAGTACTAATTCTAAAAAATTAAAAACTGAACTGGACTTAACCGCTCAAACTATAAAAAATATTACAGGAAAGGAGACGTCACTTTTTCGTCCAGTTGGTGATGTATATAATGACTCAGTTATTCGTAATGCCGTTCAAAAAAATTACTTAGTTGTCATGTGGTCTTGGCATCAAGACCCTAAAGATTGGCTGCGTCCATCTGCAAATAAAATTAGCAGCCATGTCACTAAAAATGTAAAATCCGGTGACATTATCCTCCTTCATGATGCTGGCGGTAATCGCACCCAAACGGTAGAAGCCTTGGATACAATATTAACTTACTTAGATAAAAATGGTTATAAGTGTGTAACAATTCCTGAATTGATTTATCATGCCCAGGTAATAGAAAAAGATAAACTACACATATTCCCTATACACTCAATGTAATGTTAGAATTCCTTATTAAACAACGGCTGAAACCACTTAATGCCCCTTTTATTTACCGGCCATATTTTCATATCCGCCACTAAATGACTTAGATAGGCAGCTGTAGCCGTTAGGAAACTTCCTTCGAGCCCGACGCTTTGTTGGAACTGCCAAGCAATTGCTGCAAAGCACGTGGCACCTATGAAAGAATGAGTTAACGAGCGATGAGATAAAAATGACGAAACAATGATAAATACACTTAGTAACAACAGCCAAAAAATATCCGCATACCAAGCAGCACTTCCTAAAACAGCACCTGTTATAAAAAGCATCGTCCGCTGTTTGATAAATAGCCGCGGCAAAACCATTAGACAGATTCCAACAATAAAACCTGCCGACTGGGTGAAGCCTGTTAATGTTAAATAGCTGTAACCGATTAAAAATATGCCGGTAATTGCAAAAAATAAAATAAGCCATTTCTTTGATACTGTAATCCGGTTAGATAGTTTTCCGTTCACATCTAAGTCCGGCGCAAGACCAGCGATTGCACCAATGCCAATTAATGAAGCAGTCGTAAGCGGATCCGTTTGTAAATAAAGCGCAGTGCCTAATCCTGCGGCTCCCCCAATCGCTAAATGAGATGAACCTTTCACTTGCAAACATCCTTTCTTCTGAACTGCTTCTATTATATCAAACAAATGTTCTCTATCATATAAAAATTGTCCAAAAGCAGGTGAAGCTACCTTTTCTTGGACAGTCTTTTATTTTTTATCGTTATATCATCCTTTAATCTTCGCGGAACTTTTAATAAAATAAAAAATCCCCGCGGGTATACCGCGGGATTAAGCGTCAGCCTGCCGGTCAATGACACGAAGCAGCCAATCTTGAACACTTTCAATGTATTCTCCAGGGATATCCATTTCTGCAAGCGTAGCTCCTCTGCCGATAATTCTCAATCCAGGCATAATTGTCGGCTTCATTGGATTCATTGAATAAACAACTGTATCAATGTGGTGAATAGGAATACGTACATTCGTAATAGGACCTTTACTGATTAAAAACCCGTTTTCAACTTTAATCATGTTCTTTTTCCAGCAATATTCCGTATCGGTAGCCGTACACTCAACAGCTGCGTCTTCATTCATAAAGAATGCCATATATACCCCTCTTTTTCGTTGTATATGATTTGTCATGTTTAACCTATCAGCTTTGCACGATTTTGTAAATAAAAACTTTTCCACATTTCCGCTCTTGTGCACATATTTTTTGAACTAAAATAGTATAAAATAACACAATTATGTGGACAAAAAAATAAAACGAGTCATCTCCCGCTCGTTTTACTAAACTGCTTAGCTGCTTTCCAATTTTCTATCGTTTATAATCCTACAAAAGTGACTCAAAAAAAGTCCGACCCTCACTCACAATCGAATGCGTGCAGCGAATGTTTCCTACTTACGTATATGATACGTGGCGGTGGCAGGGTCTAACAAGTTAATTTTGAATGGGCTGTTTTCTTCTCTATTATGCAGAAGCCGCTCATATAACCTTTGCTTTCTTGTGCATTTGTGGATTTTGTTCTTTCCATCCCCGGATCAGCGTTTTAGCATTTCGTACTTTTAAAAGATAAGAAACATTTGAACGAGTAAATACCGCAACATATTCGTGTCTGCCTAAAAGTATTTCCCTCTTTAATCCGGAAGAACGCTTCGTTGTTTTTCCGATTTTAGCTACTCCTACAATCTCTGTTAATGGAATGTTCACTTCATTGAACCTGTTATTTACAATCAGCATCCCACGATCTATTTTATAGTTTGATGACTGTCTTTTTTGCCGTACATACAGCCCCAAAAACAGTGTCCCTGCAAGAAGGAATAATAGTGCCATCTTTCTTTTTCCACCTCCTCTTTTCTATGTATGGCGCCGTTCAAACCTCACTTTTCCCATTTCTATATAATATATCCACTTCTCCGGCTTTTACCCCCGCAGTTTTATTCTTTTGTTAAAAGAAAAAATCGCATGTGAAAAAAGAAGGAACAGGAGAAAAAAGCCCGTACCATCCTGTCTTGAATAGGGTTTGAGTGATGGATACTTTTAGGAGTTGAGCTGCAGACTACATAGACAGGAGCGAATGAGGAATCATGATTACTCCACTAGACAGCGCGCATAAACTTGCAATACGTGCACATAAACTATTGCACACGCACACAAGCTGCTACTACATTATATTTATTTCATTGAAAAAGGTGACAATTGGAAATGTCGATAGAATGGTATGGGATAAGCATCTAGAAGTCTGTTTAACGTATTCCTAAAAAAAGCTGTTCTAAAGTCACCGGTTAGATGACTTTAGAACAGCTCCATTAACTATTTATCCTGCTTGACTGCTTTGTTCATCCATTGCAGGAACCCTTTTTGTCAATACACTCACTGTAGCCATCACTAGAAAATTTACCGCCAAAGCAAACACTCCAATGTTAATATCTTTAATAAACTGTGGCATCAATGGGAAAAGGCCGCCTATTGTTGTGTTCGTGATATGGACATAAGCCGCTGTGCCCATTCCCGCTATCATTCCAGCTATAGCCCCTTGTTTTGTTACAAAGTTATTTTTGAATAGGCTGCAAATGAAAGCAGGAAATAACTGTGTAATAAAACTATATCCCATTAAATAAATAGTTAATAAAGTATTTCCTCCGTGCAAAGCAAAATATAAGGCAATAAAAGCTAAAACGATTGGTAAAAATTTGGCTGATTTAGCTTGTTGCGTCTCTGTCATCGGCAAAAAGAAGGCGAAGATATTTTTTGACAACATCGTGGAAGCTGTGATCAAAATGATTGAGCAAGGAACGAGCGCGCATAATAACCCAGCAGCACCAATAATCCCAACAAACCACGGATCAAATGTTTGAATAGCCAGTTTTAATAAAGCCAGATCCGCCGCTGCCCCTTGTAAACCAGGAAGTTGTAAAACCGCTACAAATCCCACTAGACATGAAAATAGCAGCAAAAGCGAATAAAACGGCATCATAATTGCATTTTTACGAAGAGCCTGGTCACTTTTCGCTGCAAAGACAGATAAAAAAGCATTTGGCCACATATAAAATCCTACTGTGCTGAATAAAACAGTCGATACAAACCAAGAAATACTCATTCCCCGATCAGGCAAGATAAGTAATTCCGGTTTAATTTCCTGAATAGATTGAAACATCAGCTGAATGCCGCCATGATAATGAAAAGGCAAATAAAGTCCGATAAAAGCAAGCACAGAAAAGGTTAATATATCTTTGATTAAAGCCACACGCGACGAACCATGAAGACCTGAAATGGTTGTATACACTACAACAGAGATGACTCCAGCCCAAATCGCTAAAGAAGGAGATATTTTTCCGTATGAAGCTTCGGAAACAATCAGACCAAGCCCTTTAAATGCGATGACCATTAGAGGAATCATCGAGGTCACACCGACTAGGGTAACGAAAACGCCTAACAGTGGACTTTTATATTTTGAAGAAAAAAAGTCTGCTTGCGAGATAAGCTGATTCTGCTGAGCGTATTTTCGAATAAACGGAAGGATAAAATATGCTAACGCACAGCCGAGCGCAATATAACACATAAAATAATAGGCCGAGACCCCGCCGAAATAGGCCATTCCAGCTAGTCCAGTTAAAGAGAACGTCGTAAAGAACTCCCCTGCTAGAAGAAAGAATGTAATTAACGTGCCCATTCCCCTTCCTCCAAGGGCCCATTGTTCCATATTCATTTTCTGTCCTTTACTGGAATAGCTCGAACGGATCGCCCAATAAATACTAATGAGAAGAAACCCTATTATGATAAAAATTGAAATATTCATTGATGATCCCCTTTCCTCTTACCCTCATCCATTCGGTAAATAATCATTAATACAAAAGATGTAAGAATCACCCATAAAACAAGCCAAAAATGCAAAAATGGCAAACCAAACACATAAGGTGTGACCCTATTGGCGAACCCAATGCCGCCTAGCATTCCAAGAAGCGGAACCAGGACTAATAAGTGATAAAGCTTCATAAACAACGCCTCTTTTCTCTTTCTAAAATGTCGTTACTGATTAGCTAAATGCCGTTAAAATATTTAAAATATTCAGTATAAAAAACGCAGCCATACACCCATTATGGAAATAAGAAGCCCCAGCTAAAGCGTCCAGCCTCACAACCGTATACCTGCTGTTCAGAGAATGAGTATCCGTCACATCTGATATATTAAGGGTGAGGCCAGATCTTTTTAAATCAACTTCATCTTACACGGCGGATTCGGGCAGTTCGGCTATAGCACGTGATCAAAATACCCCACCTCTCCGGCAGATTAATGAACGGCTGCATGCACACCGATTTTTTTCAAAAATCTTTCTATCCGATTGAATCCTTCTTCCAGCTCCTCCATCGAACAAGCAAAAGACAGGCGGATATAGCCCTCTCCAAGCTCAGAAAAAGCACTGCCTGGTACGACGGCTACTTTTGCTTCTTCCAATAATTGAAGAGCAAAGTCAAGGGAGGTCATATTCGTCTGTTTAATAGATGGAAATAAATAAAACGCGCTCTCTGGCTTTACTACATCTAACCCCATAGAAACGGCACGTTCATACACGTAATCCCGTCTTCTTTTATACTCTACTTTCATTTGTGCCACTTCATCAATTTCCTCAGCTAACGCTGCAATAGCCGCATATTGGCTGATTGTGCTGGCACAAACCGTATTAAATAGATGGACTTTTAATAGTTCACCCGCAATCTCAGCAGGACCGAAAACGAAGCCGATTCTCCATCCCGTCATCGAATGTGATTTAGAAAGACCATTAATTAGAATCGTTTTTTCTCTCAATTCCGGAACAGAGGCAATTGAATGATGATCTTTATCATAAACGAGTCCGCTATAGATTTCATCAGACAAAATAAAGATATCCTTATCTTTTAACAGATGAGCTATTTTCGCTATCTCTTCTTGATCGAGTGTACATCCCGTTGGATTCGACGGATAAGACAGAACGATGCAGCGGGTACGTTCCGTGAGTTTCTCCTCGATCATGGCAGCCGTCACTTTAAAGCCTGTTTCCCTCGTGTCAATGTAAACGGGTACCGCGCCGCATAATGTAATCGTGGGTACATATCCCGGATAGACCGGTGCTGGGATAATAACCTCACTGCCTTCTTCTAAAATGGCACGAAAGGCTGCATCAATCGCTTCACTCGCGCCGATCGTTACAATCACCTCATCCTCTGGGCGATAAGAAAGACCATACAGCCGGTTCATGTACTCACTGGCTGCTTGTCTTAATTGAAGCAAACCAGCGTTGTGTGTATAAGTCGTATAATTGTCGTCGATAGCCTTTTTTCCAGCTGATTTTATTTTTTCAGGAGTAGGAAAATCCGGCTGTCCCAGTGTCATATTAATAATATCTGGATCCGCTGCTGCTTTGTTTGCAATGGCACGTATGCCAGATACTTCTATTGTTTTTAATTGTTCATTAATTAAATGGATCATATTCTCGTCCCCTTCTGTAATGCTGCTTTAGTAAAATAATGAATGATCCTATTGATCAAACGCCTTTCTATGGCTCCCGGTCATTCAAAAAAGCAAGTCCTTGTAAGTAACCGGGAGCCGTCTGATTACCCCAAGAAGTCCGGTTCTTCTTTTAAAATCTGATCGTACAACGGATGGAAGTTGCCTACTCCTGCAAGTGGGAATCCAATTTGTTTAGCTGTTAACTCCGCATGGGCTTCTTCAATTAAAATCGGTTTGCCGATTTGTTCTGCCATGATTTGTGTCTTACACGCTTCTTCCATGAAAATGAACCACCAAACCGCGGCCTCTACTGTTTGGCCGACCGTTAACAATCCATGATTTTGTAAAATGACCGCTTTATAATCCCCCAGTGCCTGCGCGATCCGCTTTCCCTCATCCAGCTCATGAACAACACCGGTATAATCGTTAAAAAGGCCATGATCTTTATAAAATGCACAACTGTCCTGCGTAATCGGGTCAAGCAGTCTTCCCGTCGTTGACCATACTTTTCCATACGGAGAATGAGTATGGGCAGCCGCGGCTACGTCTGGTCTCGCTGCATGAATTTGAGAATGGATCGCAAAAGCCGCCCGATTGATTGGCTTCTTCCCTTCAACGATTCGGCCCTCATCATTGACGAGAAGAAGGTCAGAAACTTTGATCTGGCTAAAACTCGTCGTAAATGGGTTCACCCAAAAGTGATCAGTAAACTCCGGATCGCGAACAGTAATATGGCCGGCTACTCCCATATCAAATCCGCGGCGGGCCAAAATCCGGAAGGCGCCGGCCAGCCGCTGTTTGCAGTGCAAACGCTCTTCCTCATAGTTTTTAAATTTTTTTACTTGGATAGCATCTTCTTCTTTATACGTTTTTCCCATGGTTTCTCTCTCCTTTAATCTGTGAATTAAGGATTTTATTAATATCCTTTTGCTAACTTAATATAGTAAGGAGGCTGTTCATTTCGTTTGTATGCCTCCCAATTTAAAGCGACCTTTTCAATGGCACGGTCAAAAAAGCGATTAGATACCGCCGCGATATGCGGTGTAATGATCAAATTCTCCACATTCCAAAGCGGATGATCGGCCGGCAGCGGTTCCGGTTCTGTGACATCAATCGCTGCTCCTTTAATGTCTTTATTATTCAAACTTTCGATTAGTTCTTCTGCGTTGACTAATGTTCCCCGGCCAACGTTGATGAAATATGCACTTTTCTTCATCGCCTCGAATTCTTTTTTACCAAAGCAGTGATACGTCTCTTTTGTTGCGGGTAGAAGCAGAACAACGAAATCACTGTTTTGCAGCACGTCTATTTTTTGTTCCATCGTATACATTTCATCAAAATGAGGCTTGATCGTTCCGCTCGTATTGACCCCAATTACTTTCATCCCCAGCAATCGGCATCTTTCCGCGATGAATTGACCGATTCGTCCCGCTCCAAAAATCGCTACCGTCTTGCCATATATTTCTTGATCCATTTCTTTCCGATTCCACTCTTGTATTCTTTGAGACTTTTCATATTTTCGGATATCGCGGGTGAAGTACAAAATCATACTAAGTACATACTCAGAAAGAGGGATGCTGTGAAAATCTTGGATGTTCGTTAATAGAATCCCCCGTTTCATCAGTTCCTCCATCGGAATCTGTTCCACACCCGCTTGAAACACTTGAATCCATTTCAGTGACTTCATTAACTCCAAAGTTGTTTCATTGACCTGCGCTCCGTATGTAAGGAGTATTTCAACCTTATCAAGCGGAACATTCAGGCTCATTAAATCCGGCTCAACGGCTACTTCCATCGGATAAACCAAATCGGCCAATTGTTTAACATATTGATCATCCATGTCATGCGGCAGTGAAATTAATAACATAACTCTTTCTCCTTAAAGTTTTGAATATTCTAGTTTTCTGTCTTCTTCATTCGTATAAAAGGCGTCCTGGCCGTCTTTACACTCATACATGACTTTTCCTTCAACCATCGTCAGTTGAACAGTGATATTTTTTATGTCGTCCTCTCGTACAGCGAAAGGATCTTGATCAAGTACGATCAAATCAGCATATTTGCCGACAGTTAAACTGCCGATGATTTTCTCATCAAACCCGCTGTAAGCAGCATCTATCGTATAAGCTTTAATGGCATCTTCCACACTAATTTTTTCTTCTGTGCCGAGCCGCTGCCCCTCAATTGTTTTGCGGGCTGCTGCTGAATAAATCCCGTATAACGGATTCCCGCTGCAGACCGGCATATCAGAGTTTCCAGGTGCAGAAATGCCATATTTTTTAAATGAAGCATGCGGGAAAATTCGCTTTGTCCGTTCCTCCCCCAAGTTTCTTAAGTAACTGTCGCCAATCGAATAAATAAACCCTACGGAAGAAGCAGCTACGATATCATTTCTAGCGATTCTCTCTAAATGATCGGTTGTCGGAAGAACAACATGTTCGATTCGGTGTCTCATGGATTTGATTTGTTCCGGTCCGCCGCCTTGTTCAATAGCCTGTAGCGCCATTTCGATCGCCCGGTCACCGATTCCATGAATAGATACCCGTAAATCGTTGCCTATCGCTTTACGAACGTGCCAATTAATTGTTTCCTGATCCATATACGTAATCCCAATATTATCTGGATCGTTCTCAAATGGTTCTGAAACAGCGGCTGTTTTTCCGCCGACACTGCCGTCAAGCATATACTTGAGCCCTTGAATGTTCAGACGATCATTGCCGAAACCACTTTCAATTCCCATAGTGAATGTTTCTTCCTGTACTCCGTCCCAGCCCATTTGCGTTAAGGCCCATAACCAGAGCCGCACTTTTAAAACAAGCGTGTTTTCATTGATCATTTGTTGATAAATGTGCATTTCCTTTTTCTTAACGGCCATATCGTGAACGGTTGTTACTCCCCATTTCAAGAAATGCTGCTGGGCTTGTTCCATTGCTTTTTTCAGTTCACTTACAGAAAAAGCTGGTACATCAAATTTCGTGACAGCGTTTTCTTGGACAAGCCCGCTAAATTGACCCGTGGCGGGATCTTTATGGAATCGTCCTCCTGCAGGATCTGCAGGGTTTATCAGCAGTCCGCATACTTCCAATGCCTTGCGGTTGACGACCGCATTATGATTACAAATACGCTTTAACATTACCGGGTGGTCAGGAGCAGCGGCGCTTAATTCGTCAATCGTTGGAAACCGTTTATCTTTCAGTCTCGTATCATCCCACCCATTGCCGAGAATCCATTCTCCTTTTGGAATCTCTTTACTCTTTTCTTTCACTTTTTGAAGAATATCGGCAATCGTCGGAGTGAACTCATACCGCAAATCAAGCTTCAATAACTCAGCGGCATATTCTAACGGATGAGCGTGACTTTCAATGATACCAGGCAATACAGCTTTATTTTCTAAATCCATAACCTTCGTACCGTCGCCTTTAAATGATTCCGCCTGATCGTTGATTCCGACAATCTTCCCATCTTTAATAGCTAGTTTATTAGCTACAGGCACCGTTTCGTCCATCGTATAAAACTTAGCATTATGAAGAATTACATCTGCATACATGTGATCACTCCCCTAAGAAATTGATGCTCGATTCTATAATTGCAATATCTATGCCAACAGAAAAAAATGTTTTCTCATCAAAAAGCCTTTTATTTTGCCTATTTCTCCTCGAAAAGTCAGACTGTTCAGTTATACATCGCTTCTTCTGATCCATTTACGGTTCACTTTTTTATTAATGGATCATTGAATACGTTTCCTCTCTCTGTTACGATCTGTTTATGGATCAAAGATTGATTCTTTAAAAGAAATTGGACGGTGATAGGCGTGAACAAAGAAAATCTTTTGGAAATTTTAGATTCTTTAAATGATGGATTTTACATAACAGATGCGAAGGGGAACACCGTTTGGATGAGCCAAGCAAGCTGTGAAATGTTAAAAAAAACGCGGGAGGAATTAATCGGACAAAATGTTTGGGATCTTGAAAAACAAGGATTATTCTCTCCTTCTGTGAACCGGCTTGTTTTACAAAAAAACGAGTCGATCTCCATCATTCAAACGATCAAAGGATACCATCAAAAATTTCTCGTCAGCGGGCATATCGTTCGGGATGAACGCGGGGGCATCAAGTGGGTCGTGACCCATGCGGGAAGCATTAACCGGGACTTGCTTTCTACTACGCAGCACGCGGAAGTAGAAGCTGTTCTGAATCGCTATGTACAAGAGCTTCGGAACTTACAAACTAAAAACGAAACAATCGATGGCACAAATCCATTAATTGGCGAAACACCCCACTTCAAAAAACTGATCGGTCAAGCAGAAAAAATCGCTGTCTCGGATGCTTCGGTATTAATTACCGGGGAAACCGGATGTGGAAAAAACGTGTTTGCCAACTATATTCATAAATTAAGTGAACGGCATGATAAGCCTTTTATTCAAGTAAACTGCGGGGCGATTCCGGAAAGTCTATTTGAATCAGAATTGTTCGGTTATAAGAAAGGAGCGTTTACCGGGGCATCTGGGAAAGGAAAAATCGGGCTCGTAGAAGTGGCCGAAGGCGGTACACTCTTTTTGGATGAAATTGGAGAGCTTCCTTTACACTTGCAAGTGAAGATTTTGCAATTAATTCAAGATAAAACGTATTTGCCGATTGGGGAAGTATATCTTCACAGTGCGAATGTGCGAATCATCGCCGCTACGAATAAGGATTTGTTAAAGTTATCAGAGGAAAACAAATTTCGTGCCGATTTATTTTACAGACTCAATGTTTTATCGATGAAAGTTCCGGCCTTGCGGGAGCGTCCGGAAGATATCTTTTTACTTCTGCGGCATTATGTCGATGTGTATAATAAAAAATATAAAATGAATAAAACGTTATCAAGGGAAGCCATCACTGTCCTGCAATCCTATTCATGGCCGGGCAATATCCGCGAACTGTCCAACACGGTGGAAAGAGCGTTAATCATGTCGGACCATGATCAAATCGAAGCTGACGAACTCCCCGATAACATTCAAGAATATAAAGGCTCCTCTTTCACAGTCCAACATAACCAAGATGTAAATAAACCATTAAGAAAATATCTGGACGAGATTGAAAAGGATTTCATTCAACATAAGCTGCAAGAAGCAAAAACAACGAGAGAAGCAGCCAAATTACTCGGTATCCCGCAGTCGACCCTGATGAGAAAGATTCAGAAGTACGGGATTAATGATCATCTTCAGAAACTGTAATTTTATGCAAATAAATAAACTTCGTTGCTGTTTTCTAGGCTATGTATTAGTGACTATTATTAATTGTACCGCTTTGTTGATTGGGGTTGAAATCAACAGATTGTTTAACAAAGCCATTTTCTAAAAAAACATTTAGCCAAAATTCATCTCGTTCTAATCAAATTTTCATGTATGTAGACTATACTGGCAATACGTTTTACATTCAATGATTAGGGAGTATATATGATGAATTCAAAACAGAATACAAGAAAACACCATTACTTTTTATCAAGCTATATTCCAAATTCAAAAGAACGAAGAACTGTCGTTGCCTGTTTAATCGTAACTATTTGTTTATTTTTCATTGGAATTTTACTTATTTCCTTTAATCATCCGCAGTTCATGATACAGGGAGATGAATATTATAAAGATATAATGGAGTCTTTGGGATCTGCGTCGATGGTCTTGTATTTCGCCGTTTTTGCCATCTATCCCATTTTTCTTTTATTAAAGTGGAAACGATTAAAAATGATAAAATGGAGACACTTTCAATTAAAAAGTTCCTTACAATTTCTCGGAGTGCTGACGAGAAAGTGGCATGTGTCTCTTGCCTTAGCAGCTACCGGATCGGCTTCTTTGCATGGATATTTAGCATTCATAACGGATTTTAAATGGGACTTTACGAATGTTACCGGAATCCTTGCTAGTATTTTTTTATTTTTTCTCTTATTTACAGGGTTGAAACGATTCAAGAGAAATGATAAAAAGCAACATTTCAAATTGGCTCTTGTGTTTCTCATTTTATTGATATTTCATGCTTCTTTTGATTAAATAATTAACTTAACCATACCGAAAGATTAATTTGCCCCCTACAAGCAGGCATTGATCAACAATCTAAAGAGGATGCCTTCTTTGCAGGGCATCCTCTTCTAACGCTTATTTCTGATAAACAATCTCTCCGCCGATAACCGTCATTTCAATATCGGTATTTAAGAGTTCATCTGGAGCATTCATCGATAAAAGGTTGTTCGAATAGACCGTCATATCGGCTAATTTCCCTCTTGCTATCGTTCCTTTTTTGTGTTCTTCGTTTGTGGCATAAGCTCCGCCCACCGTAAACACCTTAAGGGCCTCAAGCATAGAGATTTTTTCTTTTTTATTCCAGCCATCATGAGACTGTGAAGGAGCGCGTCGAGTCACAGCCGCATGAATCCCCAGCAGCGGATCCACCGGCTCTACTGGTGCGTCCGATCCCCCTCCGCATAATACACCTGCGGCAAGCAGCGATTTCCACGCATATAAATACTGAATTCTCTTCTCCCCAAGCCGGTCTTGTACCCATGGGAAGTCCCCAACTAAAAATCTTGGCTGAATATCCGCTACTAGATTTGGGTCCGCCAGCCGCTCAATTAAATCTTCCCGCAGCAAAGATACATGAATAATGCGGTCACGCTGCTTCACTTTTGGAAACTGATCGAGTACTTGCAACACATTTTCCACGGCTTGATCGCCAATGGTATGAACAGCAATCGGCATCGAATACGCTCTTGCTTCTTTTACCATTTGGTAAAGCTCTTCCTGACTGTGCTGCGCTTCCCCATATTGACCCGGTGCATCATGGTAAGGTGCTGAAAGCAGAGCTGTTCTTCTTCCGAGTGCGCCATCCGCAAAGATTTTTATTGCTCCGATTTGCAGTCGATCATTTCCATATCCCGCATACATTTCTCTTTCTTTTAGACGGCTAAGAAAAGGATAATCGATCAGAAGGTTGCAGCGCAGCCCTTTTCGTTCTTTATTCAATAATTCATCATACATTTTATACGTTTGATCAAAACCGCCCAAATAAAGCGGATCATTCGTATGAACACTCGTTAATCCCCGCTGTATCGCATGATTCATCGCTTGCTCTAGTCCGTCCTTTAATTCTTCATATGTTCGTTCTGGTATGCGCTCTGTAATAAGCTTGGAAGCGGACTCCAGCAGCAATCCAGTCGGTTTTTTCGTATCCGGATCGAGAATGATGCTTCCGCCAGTTGGAACAGCCAGTGAAGGATGATAATTACACATTTCCAGCGCTTTACTGTTTACGAGAAACGCATGGTGACAAACCCGCTTTAAGAAAACGGGACAATGAGGAGCAATATGATCTAACTCTTGTATAGTCGGGATCGTTCCGTCCGTAAAAAGATTCTCGTCCCATCCAATGCCTAACAGCCATTTCCCCGGTGGTGTGGCATTCGCTCTTTCTTTTATTTTTTCCAGCATTTCTCTCTTAGAAGTCACACCGATTAAATTCAAATCTAAATATTGAAAGGCGACCCCTGAAAGATGAAGGTGGCTGTCAACAAGGCCGGGAGTCACCATCTTTCCTTGTAAGTCGATCACTTTCGCCTCATTTCTTCCCCATTGCAAAGTCATATCTGCATGTGATCCAATATCTATAATTTTGCCATCTTCCACGACGACAGATTGTACGATCGGCTGATTCGTATCGAGTGTATAAATGGCTCCGTTTGTATATATTGTTTTTGACATAATGGTTCCTCCCAGACGTCACGTAAAATTAATGAAAAAAGTGGTATGATGTACGGCCGCTTTTCTTCCCCATCATCTACATTGATGGATGGACACATACATAGACCATCATTATTGTACCAAAAAATACAAGCATTGATAAAAACGACATAAAAGAAGAATCGTTACTCCTCCTTTTTCGCAAAAAGATCCATTTTCAGATCTTAGATCTGAAAATGGATCGCATCACATTACTGATTGTTGCGTATTGGGTCAATTATGAATCACAATAGCCCGAAAAATCAGCTGGCGCGGTTTTCAATCTTATCCTTATTAGATGATCCATATTTGTATATGAATGTTCCAACAATGAAACCAATCACCGATGGGATTAACCATGAGAAACCGCTTGCACTGAGCGGAATGAAAGAAATAAATTGGGTAACAGGCTTAATCTCAATACCCGACATTGCTAACGTTTCGAATATACTAATGATCATCGTAACAATGACGGCTCCTCTATAGGCTCCTGCATTCGGAATAAATTTACGGAATATTCCTAAAAACACAAGCACAATGGATACCGGATAAATGCCAATGAACAGCGGCAGCGCATAGTCAATAATTTTTTCGACGCCAAGCGTAGCCACTCCAATGCCTGCTAAAGAAATAATAATGACGAAATTGCGATAACTGATTTTATGATTCGTTAATTGGCTAAGAAAGTCTGCTGATGCTGCTGTCAAACCAATAGCAGTTGTCAGACAAGCTAACGCTACGCATACAGATAAAGCGATGGTGCCGTATGTGCCAAGAAGCTGATCAACTAGCCCGATCACAAGCGATGTGCTGTCAATATCTTTCGGAAACACTCCGCTGCCTGTCGCTCCAAGGTACAGTAATCCTCCATAGACGACTAATAACCCCAATCCTGCGATGACCGTGCCGTTAACCGCTATTCTCCGCAGGTCAGCCTTCTCAGTATAGCCTTTTCCCACAATAGCAGCGAAAAAAATAGATGCACAAAGCAGCCCAGTTAGAAGGTCCCCTGTTTGATACCCGTTAATAAACGAGTAAGAAAACGGGTTTTCCAGCCCTGTCGCTGCCGGTGCCTTAATCGGATCGAATGTCCCTTTAACTACGATAAAAAGAAGGATAGCGACTAAGGCCGGTGTCAGAAACTTCCCTACTTTATCAATGAAATTCGATTTATCCATCGCAAAATAAAAATTGAGAGCGAAAAACACAAGAATCGTAGCAATCGACGGTACTTGAGGGAATAAGGCGTGAATGCCCAGCTCATGCGTCGTTGCCGCTGTTCTCGGTATCGTAATCGTCATTCCAATCCCTACCATGACTAGCACATTAAAAAACTTGTAAAACCAAGAACTAATAGGATTTGTGAGCACTTCAAATTTCCCTTCGGAATTTAAAACAGCAATAATACCTAAAATCGGAAGGATAATCCCGGTCAAAACAAAACCGATCATTGCCGCCCCCCAGTTGTCCCCGGCAGCTAAGCCGATGGACGGCGGGAAAATCAAGTTCCCTGCGCCAAAAAAAATCGCGAATAACGCAAAACCAAATGTAAGACTGTCACGTGTACTCTTTTTCACTTTTACTCACACCTTTTTCTACATTTTTTTATAACCACCTTGTCTCTATTAAAAAACTTCTGTTCATATCCGCTTCATTCACCTCCTTCATGTACCTATTCATTTGCAATTATTATGCCAAATATCTAAATTTACTGAATTTTCATATTAAAAAAGCAGGTTTTTTGTCAGGAGGAATACAATAAGAAAGAAGGGAACGACAGATGATTCTGTCATTAGTCCTTCTCTATATCACGAAATGTATCGAGAGTGCAACACATCCATTTTTTTGAAAAATGTTGTAAGGGAAGTTCACTCCAAATGGGGTTAGAGACAACTTCCCTTGTGAACAATACTTTTTACATCGATGTGTAACTACTAATGGAACGAAAATTAAACTGTTTCCAACTCTTCCTTGGCAGCAACGACTGACTTTTGAGTAACAAGACTCACTACAATCATGACTACTACGTTGATTAAAAGGGCGATCAATCCAATGTTCATGTCTTTAACCACTTGAGGCAGAGATGGGAATAGAGCACCGATCGTTGCTTTTGTAAGTGTCGTATATCCTACCGTAGCTAAACCAGCAATGATCCCAGAAATCGCCCCTTGTTTTGTGACAAAGTTATTTTTCCAAAGACTGACAATAAAGGATGGGAATAATTGAGTCACCATGTTATATCCCATTAAAAGCAAAGCAACGATTGTATTTCCTCCGGATAAGGTAAAGTAAACAGCGATAAGCGCCAAAACAGGGACTAAAATCTTAGCAAGTTTCATAATTCGTGCATCTGGTGCATCTGGTGCAAAGTGCTTGTATACATTGTTAGCTAGCAGCGTCGCTGAACTCATTAAAATCATCGAACCCGGTACAAGTGCCGTTAATAATCCAGCTGCTCCAATGACTCCAACAAACCAAGGATCAAACGTTGCCATAGATAGTTTCAGTAAAGCAAGGTCCATCTCCGGTCCTTGTAAACCAGGAACGACGATAATCGCTGCATAACCAACAAAGATAGCTCCAACAGATAATGCTCCGTAAAGCGGAAGGATAAACGCATTTTTACGGAAGGTTCTCGCATTTTGTGCTGTATAAGCAGCTCCAAATGTTTGTGGCCACATATAAAAACCCAGAGTCGTTAAAACAATCGTTGAGATATACCATGAAGCGCCCATTCCCTGATGAGGAAGCGTTAGAAAATTCGGCTTCGCTGCATTAACCGCTTCAAACATTGGCTGAATTCCTCCAAAGTAATGAAGAGGAACATAAATGCCAAGGAATAAAGCAACTAAAGCGATCATGATATCTTTGAGAACGGCTGTCCAGACGGAACCATGAACACCAGAAATCATGACATAAATAGTAACTGAAATCGCACCAATCCAAATAGCAACCGTAGGTGAAATCGAACCATATGATGTCGTTGAAACGATAATTCCTAAACCTTTTAATTGAAGAATTAAAAATGGAATAAGAGCTAAAACACCAACGATAGAAACAAGTACACCTAATAACGGGCTGTTGTACTTCTTCACATAAAAGTCAGCTTGTGACACTAACTTATGTTTATTCCCATAACTCCAAACAGCTGGATAAATCCAATATGAAAACAAATAACCTAAAGCTGCAAATGCGATCCCATATAGAGCCGGGCCGCCAATCCCATATGCCCATCCACTTGATCCTAAGAAAGTAGATGTGGAATAAATTTCACCCGCTAACAAAATCATGATCAAAATAGGACCAAACCCGCGTCCGCCGACTGTCCATTGTTCAAGATCCATATCTTTGCCTCGTGTTGCCCGGATTCCTAAGTAAAGTGACAAAGCTAAGAAACCAAAAATAATTATAATTGCTATATTCATTATTCTTCGCTCTCCTTATTCACCGGATCAAACTTATAAATGATAAAAGCTACCAAAGATGCGAGTATTAATGAAAAGAAGTTCCAGAAGAAGAACAATGGCATCCCTAGAATGTATGGTTCAATACTATTTGCCCAAAACGGGCCTCCAAATATAAATATGACAGGAATTAATGCCAGAAAATAAATCGGTTTCATAAAATCCTCCTTCAAGCTTTTTTCTCATATGCCTTACGCTAAAAACTTAAATACAGCGTTTGCAAAGATTTTGGCACCGTATTCAAATGCGTCTTCATCAACATCGATACAGAGATGATGGTACGAATAAACCATTCTTTTTCTTCATTTATCATCTTCCTTTCCTAAAACAAATATTCTAACGTTTTATATTCCAGCAAATAGATTATTAAGGAGGACCTTCAGTCTTACTGGGATGAACCACTCCCTCTTGTATTCGTAATTTTAAAATAATAATTTCAGCATTGTATTTTATCAATGCAATTATCGTGCCATTTTTATAAAAACGATCTTCATAATATGAATAAAACACTAATACAAGCGCATTACAAAAGGTTTTTTAAGTATTATTTTTTTATAAGAAATCATAACGAGACCTTTTGTGGTATTTTGTCGAATCCTCACTACCTTTAAATCTTTTCTGAAAAAAACAAAAAGAGGGGGAAAATTTCCTCCTCTTTAGTAAAAACTTTTTACCTCAACTTATATTTGTCCATTTTATATTTCAAGGATTGTTTAGAAATACCGAGCTGTCTGGCAGCCTGCGCAATGACCCCATTTGATTTTTGTAATTCACTGACAATAATTCCTTTTTCATACGCATCCACGGCTTCTGGCAGAGAGCACCCTTGAAGCTCTAGCTGACCGCTTATGATGGTGCGGTTGTATTTTCTGATTCTTGCCGGGATATCTTCCAGCGTTATTTCATTCGTATTTGCATTATTAAAAGCTGTTTCTATCGCATTTTTCAATTCCCTAATGTTTCCTGGCCATTCATACGTTTTAAAACAATCTACAACTTCCTTCTGAACATGCTCAATAAAAATATTCATGTGGCTGTTGTAAAAGTTAACGTAATGTTCAAGCAGCACATCAATATCTTCTTTTCGGTCTGCCAGGTTAGGCAAATCGATCTGAACGACACCTAAACGATAATATAGATCTTCCCTCAGCCTTTTTTCCTCAAGCAAAATGTCCGGGTCTTCATTTGTTGCTGAAACTACCCGCAGATCTACTATAATGTTTTTTTTGCCGCCTATTCTTCGGATGGTTTTTTCCTCAATCGCTTTCAGCAGTTTGACTTGCAGACTGATCTCCAAAGAATTGATTTCATCTAAAAACAACGTGCCGCCATCCGCCTGCTCGAATAAGCCGGGCATATCTTCTGAGCCAGTGAAGCTTCCTTTATTCGTTCCAAATAACGTGCTCTCTAATAAATTAGCCGGAACAGCCCCGCAATTTAGAGAAATGAAAGGCTTGTTGTATCTTTCGCTTAAATTGTGAATGGCTTGGGCAACGACTTCTTTTCCCGTTCCTGTTCTGCCATGGATCAATACGGTTGAATCCGTCTTAGCGATTTTTTCGATTTTTCTTTTAACCGCTTCCATGCTTGAATTAACCGTAATTATATCGTCAATCGTATAGACCGTATTGTTTTTCCGATAAATCTTATGACGTGCGTATTTATCTAAATGCTGGATACTTCCTTTCTCAAAGAAATGCTTTGAAAATTCAACAGCGCCTATAATTTTATCGTCTTTCTTAATTGGGTATGTAGAATTGACGGAGACAATACTCTTTCCTCTCTTCGTTGTGATTTCTTGTTTCACATCACATATCGGCCATCCTGTTTTTAAAACCGTCATGATGGTACTATTTTCAGCCGTCAAATCTCTGTAAGAATCCGTGACATGCTGCCCAATAAAATCTTCGGGTCTTTGATCTAATTCTTTTAGCACCTGGAGATCGGCTAAATCATAAAAGATCACTTTCCCATTCGCATCCGTTACTAATATATTGTCAAAGTCGGATAAATTCTTGAAACTTTTCAGCTCAATATCCATCCTTGTCTCCTCCTATCTTATTCAGGCAAAGTACTCAAAAAATACTCTTTCATTTACTAACAACTATTTCTGTTTCCTGAATATACAATTGTACAACTTATGCGGTTCCATTGTAACATTTCTTGTTTTAAAAATTAAAGCAGTCAACCTTCTTACCGAATCAACTGCATGATTTCTTTGAAACGATTAAACATACTATTATCCAGCATACTGACGACGCTTGACGACCGATCAACCGTTAGCCGCTCACCAAAAGCAATGAAAAAATCTATATAAAAAGA